>NZ_CAWMDN010000094.1:0-1109 GCF_963866575.1 Aeromonas sp. L_1B5_3 | reverse complement strand
CCTGCGGATTGGCCCAGTCAACAAGCCAGACAGTCTGGTTCTGCTCGCCCGCCCCGACTTTTTCCTTCACGCCATAACGCAGCAGGCGATAGACCTCCTTGTTGGCATCATAGAGGAGGCGCCCTTCGCCCAGGCTCGCCGCCCGATCCAGTTGCCTGAGCACCTTGGGGATCAGCGCCGCGTCCACTCCCCGCCCCACCAGCCAAGCGGTCAGCAGCTCCGGCTCGACATTCCGGTTGTTCTCCCGAGTATGCCAATCCCCCAGATAGCGATAGCCCAGCTTCTGTTCGAAAAGATGGATCACGCGGTTCTGGGTTGCCCGCTCCCGTTGGCCGACTGAAATCATGCTCTCTATCCCTGTTATTCTCTCAAGCCGCCGCGACAACCGCGCAGCCGCTCTTATTCGTTATACCCACTTCGTTACACCAACCCCTGCTGCAAACGGGTCAAGGCGATTTGCAGACTGCGATCATCAAACAGCCGCGCCTTGCGCTCACCCCACGGGGTTCCCGCTGGCCAGCGGTGCAACCCCTCGCGCAGCGCGCTCAGCGTCGGCGCACAGCCCTCTTCGGCGATCAACCAATCCACCGTGGCCAATAACTCCATGCCATAGGGCGACTCAAAACCATCGATTAACGCGGTCGTCTGCTCCAGTATCGGTAAAAATGCTTTGGCCTCGGTCTGGAGATAAACGGCAAGCTCTTGTTTTTTAGCCTCATTAAACCAGATGACATCAAACGGCTTGCTATCCGGGATGCGCTTGTCGGACTGCAGATAACTGCCGTCCATCGCATTGAGCAGATGGGTCAGATTGTTGGCATAAGGACCATAACGATGGGCCTTAAACTGCAACTGCAGCGGATCCCCCAGCGGGTTGCGGCCAATGACCCGAGCCAGAAACCAGGCCAGTTTCTGGATCTCCAGCAAGCTGCACTCCATCCCTAAAAACCAGTAGCGACGTACCAGTTCAGCAATCAGGGCCCGAGCCGGAGTCAGCTCCGCCACCCCGCCGCGCTTGGCCACATTTTGGTATTGGCGACTGGGCTCATAGAGCAGGATATCGATATCCAGATCGCCCAGTGCCGTTTCGATCGCCTGTTTGACCTCTG
>NZ_CAWMDN010000093.1:0-221 GCF_963866575.1 Aeromonas sp. L_1B5_3 | reverse complement strand
GCTGGAAGCTGTCCTGACCGCCCTCCCCCGGGTCAGTCCCGGCATAGTGATCGTGCAGCACATGCCGGAAAAATTTACCGCCATGTTTGCCGAGCGTCTCAACGGGGTATGCCAAATAGAAGTGAGAGAAGCCAAGAACAATGACAGGGTGATCCCGGGACTGGCGCTGATCGCGCCGGGTGGCAAACACATGATGATCAAGCGCAGCGGAGCTTATTACC
>NZ_CAWMDN010000092.1:0-271 GCF_963866575.1 Aeromonas sp. L_1B5_3 | reverse complement strand
GCTTGGCGAGTATGAGGCCGATACCAGTGAGCCGCGCATCAGTGGCAAAGAGGTGGACATGGTCGGCATCAGCCGGGGTGATGAGGTGGTGGTGGCCGGAGAGCGGTTTGATGTGATGACCAGCCCGCAGGCCGACGGCACCGGCTGGGCGCTGGTGACGATGGCACGGCAGGGAAATCACCACGCGGCGGTTTAACTATGAGTAATTTCGTTTTTGATATTGATTGGGGTGAGCTTTCGGCTATCGCCAATGAAATAGAAGCGAGTGAAA
>NZ_CAWMDN010000091.1:0-227 GCF_963866575.1 Aeromonas sp. L_1B5_3 | reverse complement strand
TGCCGCGCCATGCCGATCCGTGCCAGCAACTTCAAGAAGTTGGGGTAGGTGCGATCGTTGAAGACGATAAAGCCGGTGTCGATGGCATAGCTGCGGCCAGCCTGATTCACATCGACAGTGGCGGTGTGTCCCCCCAGAGTTGGCGCCGCCTCGAACAGGGTGATGTCATGGAGTTTGTGGAGCAGAAAACCGGCGGTGAGCCCCGAGATCCCTGAACCGACGATGGC
>NZ_CAWMDN010000090.1:0-26354 GCF_963866575.1 Aeromonas sp. L_1B5_3 | reverse complement strand
TTGGGATCAGTTATTTAGAAATCGCATCTTTCTTCATGGACAGCATCTTGATGCGCATATCTACTCCCTTATTACAACAAGCTAAATCCAGTAATAAAAACGCTAAAACATGAACATCTACAAATAACAAATCCACACCAGTAATATGATGGGGAAACAACATTCCACTCTTTATTTTAACTAACTTACACCAAGAATAAGACGTGCATATTTCATTATTCCCACCAAGACACAACATATAAAAACATGATCTTCGTCACGTATAGGAAGTCTCTTATTTATCACATCCCTCCTTTACGGTATGCTCCTGCTTGGCTTATGGGCAGATTTTTGACTTTGTTTCGGAGTCTGTGAAAATAATGTCCGCTGGACTGCCCCCTAAGCGATATCAGCACCACGCTGAGATGTCGCGCGCTTGCGTAGGAGTGCCCATAAGCCACTATCTACGGAGGAATCGGTGTCCATTCTTATAAATCTCCAAAATGCCAAAACAAAAAAAGACTTGGCAGAAATTTTAGATATAAACACATCCACACTAACCAACGCATTGTATAGAAAGAAAGTTTCCAGCTTATACTCTGAATTTAAAATCCCTAAAAAGAAAGGTGGGGAAAGGACAATTTTCGCGCCTCAACGAGAATTAAAGATAATACAAAAGAAACTATCTTTAATATTGCAAGATTGCCTAGAGGAAATGACAAGTGAAGATGAACGCACGTCTAACCTCTCCCATGGATTTATGAGAGAGAAATCTATATATACAAATGCGTCATGTCATAAAAACAAAAAGAATGTTTTAAATATAGACTTAAAAGATTTTTTTGATTGCTTTAACTTTGGCAGAGTTAGAGGCTTTTTTATTAAAAATAAAAAATTTGAACTTCATCCGGATATTGCAACCGTAATAGCTCAAATAGCTTGCTATAATAACTCTTTGCCTCAGGGTAGTCCTTGCTCACCAATTATAAGTAATTTAATAACACACTCCTTAGATATTAGACTTTCTCAACTAGCTAGCAGACATTCGTGTTTTTACACCCGATATGCTGATGACATAACATTTTCAACAAGAGAATATATTTTTCCAACGTCGCTAGCCAGAATTGAGAACGATGATTATGTGATAGGGAAAAAACTACGACAAGAAATTCGCCGTTCTGGCTTTGAGATAAATTCAATAAAAACAAGAATTCAATATCATACATCACGTCAAGATGTCACCGGCCTAATAGTTAACAAAAAAGTAAATGTAAGAAAAGAGTATTGGAAAGGCGTTAGAGCAAAATGTGAATCTCTATTTAGGACTGGGACTTACTACATACTTGATGACAATGAGAAAGCAAAACCAGGCACATTATCTCAGTTATATGGACAACTAAACTTTATTGACCAAATCGACTATTCAAACAAAATAAGAAAACCTATAAAAACAAATCCATTATATGTGCTAGCAAAACATGGAAGTAATAAGGCGCCACTATTCAGTAGCAGAGAGAAAACTTTCAGCCGGTTTTTATTCTACAAGAATTTTTATGGCAATGAAAAGACAACTATTATTTGTGAGGGTAAAACCGATATCATATATCTTCGTTGTGCGATAAAGTCATTACATAACTTACATCCATCACTAGTTGACAAAGATGGCCTAGCTAACTTTGAGTTTTTCAAATACACAAGAAGAACAAAATATCTTTTATCACTAAATGGAGGAACCCCATACTTATCTGACTTTATAAAAAACTATCGAGAGAATTACTCTAGCTATCAAGCACCCGAGCCAAAACGACCAACAATAATCATCCTTGATAACGATGATGGCCTTCCAAAAATAATCGGTAGCCTTCAAAAGGAAGGCCAATGTCGACTAGTAAATTCAGATGGTGAAACAACTTTAAATGGCATACCATCATTGAAAAAAGCACTCTATGTGCACGTCTGTTGTAACTTATATCTTCTTATCATTCCAAACAAAAAGAAAAATGATACATCGATAGAAGATCTATTCGATGACTCAGTTCTCTCGGTAAAACTTGCAGGAAAAAGCTTTACTACTGAAAATGATTACTCAAATGAAAAGTTTTATGGCAAAAACATATTTGCAACTGCTGTTATCGAGAAGAAAAAAGAAACTATAGACTTCTCTGGCTTCAATGTTATTTTCAACGTCATTGAGGCAATTCAAAAAGATTATTTGAAGCTCTATAAGCAACAGCAAATTAAACGACTAAAAGCTCGTTTAAAAAAAGCTTAAACGTTTAATGTATTATTTTCATAATGTATTTATCAAGCGCCAAAATTTTTACTGCACTACCGAGGAGCCACACAACATAGGCTCCATAACATTATGTTTGTACCAGTTGCTTGTTCAAATCCACCGCGTGGAATAAACCAAGGGAGTGACTTTGGGTCTTTCCAAAATCACGATCCCCGGCCCGAAGGGCGGGCTAACCACCTTCGAGGCCAGCGGCCTCGCGTCGTGCACGGCGTAGCCGTGCCGTTTCACTCATCACATATCACACGGAGCGGACGATTACGCCTGACGGCTAATCGACCCTACGACTGTTCGCATAAACATGTTCTGCATAGTAGCAACCGGCACAAATCTTACCCCAAATCGGCCACTGCTTATGGTCGCAATGGCCCATTCGATAAGCTGAGCAGCAGCTGCGATTTTTGCACTAGCGAAACGAAATCAAGACCCATCGTCGCACCAATGAAACAATCTTGTTGGAGCAAACAAAGCAAAGCGGCAAGCAGTGGCGGGGATCTGCCCCTCCGATCTGCTTGCCGCAGTCTGTTACCACAGCTGTAACCGTCGTTAACGACCCAAAAACGGTTCCCAGTCCTTGAACACCGGCTGCAACCCGGCCTGCCGCACGGCGGCGGCGACCTCCCCCACCGGGCGGTCGTCGTGGATGGCGAACTGCTCCAGCTCCTCTTTATCCCCCTCGGCATAGCCACCCGGCTGGGTGCGCGACTCGGCCGACATCTGGGTGATGCCAAGGCGCACCGCGCCGTTGCGGAAGGTGGCCGACTCGCGGGTGGAGAGCGACAAATCCAGCGTGGGCGAGAAGAGGCGCCAGGCACAGATAAGCTGGGCCAGCTGGCGATCCGACATGACCACGGCAGGCTCCAGCCCGCCGGTGCAGGGGCGCAGGCGCGGGAAGGAGAGCGAGTAGCGGCTCTGCCAGTGGTGGCGCTCAAGCCAGCTCAGATGCTCGGCGACAAAGTAGCTGTCGGCGCGCCAGTCCGAGGAGAGACCGATCAGCGCCCCCAAGCCGATTTTGTCGATACCGGCGCGGCCCAGCCGATCCGGCGTGGCGAGGCGCCATGCGATGTCCCGCTTGTTGCCACGCAGATGGTGGCGGGCGTAGGTGGGGGCGTGGTAGGTCTCCTGATAGACCATGACGGCGTCGAGACCGAGGCTTTTCAGCTCGGCATATTCGGCCTGCGAGAGGGGCTGTACCTCCATCCCCACCGTGCTGAAGTGGCGGCGGATGATGGGCATCACCTCGCGAAAATAGGCGAGCCCCACCTTGTGCTCGTGCTCGCCGGTCACCAGCAGCACGCTGTCGAAACCGCGCGCCTTGATGGCCAGACACTCACGCTCAATCTCCTCTGCATTCAGGGTCTTGCGCTTGAGGCGGTTGCTCATGGAGAAGCCGCAGTAGGTGCAGTCGTTGGCGCAAAGGTTCGACAGATAGAGCGGCACATAGAAGCCGATCGTGTTGCCAAAACGCTGGCGAGTCAGCCGCTCGGCCTCGGCTGCCATCTGCGGCAGATAGGCTTCGGCAGCAGGGGAGATCAGCGCCATAAAATCGGCTAGAGTGCGGCGCGGTGCGCTCAGCGCCCGCTCTACATCGGCGGCAGTTTTGGCGCGGATCTGCATGCCGATATCGTCCCAATCAAGCTCCTGCCAACGGTCGAGAAAGGTAGGCTCCTTAGCCCTTACACCCAGTGCCCTCACCCCCAGCCCCTCTCCCAGAGGGAGAGGGGGGCTAAACACATCAGCCTCGGGAGAAACCGAGAAAGAGGGCATGGCGATTGGCTCTTGCCCCGCGCCAGCATCATGACTCATAACGCCCCCAGAAAATCGGTGAGCGGGCTGGAGGCTTGGGCCAGCAGGGCGCGGGCGCCAAGGCCCGCCTCATAGGCGCTGCGACCGGCGGTGCAGGCCAGCGCAAAGGCGCGGCCCATAGCGACCGGATCGCCGCTCACCGCGATGGCGGTGTTGACCAGCACAGCATCGGCGCCCAGCTCAAAGGCGGCGGCGGCGTGGCTCGGTGCCCCGATCCCCGCATCCACCACCACAGGCACATTGGCCTGCTCGACGATGATGGAGAGAAACTCCCGGGTCACCAGACCCTGATTGGAGCCGATGGGGGCGCCAAGCGGCATCACGGCGGCGCAGCCCACCTCTTCCAGCCGCTTGCAGAGCACGGGGTCGGCCCCGCAGTAGGGCAGCACCACAAAGCCCTCTTTCACCAGCTGTTCGGCAGCTTTCAGCGTCTCGATGGGATCAGGCAGCAGATAGCGCGGGTCGGGATGGATCTCCAGCTTCAACCAGTTCGTCCCCAGCGCCTCGCGGGCGAGGTGGGCGGCAAACACCGCCTCGGCGGCGGTCTTGGCGCCGGAGGTGTTGGGCAGCAGCTTGACCCCGAGTTGCAGCAAGGGGCTCAGGATATCGTCGTGGGCCTTGCCCGGTTCGAGCCGCTTGATGGCCATGGTGACCAGTTGGGAGCCGCTCGCCTCGATGGCGGCGGCCATCAGTTCCGGGCGGGCAAACTTGCCGGTGCCGGTAAAGAGGCGCGATGAGAAGGTGTGATCGGCAATGGTCAGCATGTCAGCCTCCCGCCACAGTGGTAAGAAGAGATGAAGTTCCGCCGCAAGGCAGAACGCTCGAAGATAGGATCGCAAGCATCATAGATCAGCCTCCCGCAATGGCGGTAAAGAGGTGAATTTTGTCCCCGTCATTGAGACGGGTCTCGGCCCAGCGGCCACGGGGCAGCACGGCGCCATTAAGGGCCACCGCCACCCCTTGGGGATTGACCCCTTGCGCCGCCAGCAGGTCGGCCACGCTCTGCCCTGCCGCCAGCGGCTGGGCTTTATCGTTGAGTCGAATGGTGAGAGTCATGGGGTGATCTCCTTATCGTGTGTCGCGCATCGGCGCGGCCCGCAAACCGGGCAATCGGGGTCGGGAGCCAGAGTGAGGGTCTGCCACTGATGGGTCAAAGCATCGAAGCGGCGCAATGTGCCGGCGACCGGGCTAGGCATCCCGAGCAGCAGTTTCAATGCCTCCAGCGCCTGCAAGGAGCCCATCACCCCGACCAGCGGACCGGTGACGCCGCTGGTCTCGCAGCGCTCGGCAATTTGGGTATCCAGCGGATAGAGGCAGGCGTAGCAGGCGTGCTCCGTACCTGTGCGCGCCATCAGCTGCCCCTGCCAACCCACTGCGGCGGCGGAGATCCAGGGTTTGCCCTGAGCCACGCAAGCGGCGTTGATGGCCTGGCGGGTGGCGAGGTTGTCGCAGCAGTCGATCACCAGATCTACCTCGGCCACAAACTCCGGCAGGCTGGCGGCATCGAGCCGCTGGTTAATGGCGATCAGCTCCACCAGCGGGTTGTGGGCGGCCAACCGCTCGCGGGCCAGCTCCGCCTTGGAGTGGTTGACTGCCTCGGAGTCGAACAGGATCTGGCGCGGCAAGTTGCTGGAATCGACTGTATCGCCATCGGCCAGCCACAAGGTGCCCACCCCGGCCCCGGCCAGATAGAGGGCGAGCGGCGAGCCGAGCCCGCCGAGGCCGACGATCAGCACGGACTTATCTTTCAGCCGTGCCTGCCCTTCTTCACCCACTTCCGCCAGCATCAGCTGACGGCCGTATCGCAGATACTCAACATCAGAGAGCATGTTCCACCTCCCTTATGGCAGAGGCCGAGCATGGCTCATCCCCCGCTCCCACGGCCTCGAGCAGCCGTTCGGTCGCCCCCTGCCAGTCATCGCTGGCGGTGATGGCCGAGACCAGCGCAATGCTGCCGACCCCGCTTGCCTTGACCGCAGCCACCCGCTCCTCGCTGATGCCGCCGATGGCGACCGTCGGCCAGTCGCACATCAGGGCGCGGTAGCGGTGCAGCCGCACCAGCCCCTGCGGGCGCGAAGGCATTGCCTTGGTGTTGGTCGGGAAGATATGACCCAGCGCCATATAGGAGGGGGCCAGCTCGCGTGCCCGCATCAGCTCGAAGTAGCCGTGGGTTGAGATGCCAAGGCGCAGCCCGGCCGCCTGAATGGCGGCGAGATCGGCGGTCTCCATATCCTCCTGCCCCAGATGCACGCCCCAGGCGCCCGCCTCGATGGCCTGCTGCCAGTAGTCGTTGATAAACAGTCGCGCCCCATGGCGGCGACCGAGCGCTACCGCATCGCGAATGGCCGGTGCCACCTGAGCGGCAGGCAGATTCTTGATCCGCAGCTGGATGGTCTTGACCCCAGCCCCCAGCAGGCGGCGCAGCCACTTGACCGAATCGACCACCGGATAGAGGCCCAGATGCTGTTCGGTCGGCGCGAAGGGGCCCTGCGGCAGACGGGCACCACTCGCCTCATAAAGCCCGAAACGACGGTCGAGCGGTGATCCCGCCAGCACGGCGCGGGGGAAGTGAGCCAGATCGGCTGGCCAGCCGAGATGGGCGATGGGGCCCGGGCCTGCCCCCACCCCCTGCGCCGCCGCCAGCCCCTGTTGCAGGTAGGCTCGAGCGAGGGTGATGGCATCCTCTACCGGATAATCCTGCGCAACCACGGCGGCGATGGCGCTGGCGTAACAGCAGCCGGTGCCATGGCCATGGCGGGTATCGAGGCGCGGCGCCACCAGCCAGAATTCGCGCTGCTCATCCTGGTAGTAGTCGAGGCAGAGATCGCCGCTCCACTCCAGATGGCCGCCCTTGACCAGCACGGCGCGGGCACCGAGTTCGTGCAGACGGCGGGCGGCGAGGCGCACCAGCTCGGGGCTGCTGACCGGCAAGCCGGTCAGGGCTTCCAGCTCGGGGCCGTTGGGGGTGATGAGCGACAGACGTGGCAGCAGCTGTTCGCGCACCGCCTCCAGCATATTGGGCTCCGCCATCGGGGTGCCGGTGCTGGCAATGGCCACCGGGTCGTAGACCACGAAGGGGGCCGGGGTGGCTGCCAGTCGGCGGGCCAGCACCTCCACATGGAGCCGGGTCGGCAGCAGGCCGATCTTGATGGCGGCAGGCGGCAGATCGACGCCGAGGGCGTCGATCTGGGCGGTGAAGGTCTGCATCAGCACGGGGTCGACCATCTTCACCGCCACCGAGTTCTGGGCTGTGATGGCGGAGATGACCGAGCAGCCGTGCACGCCGAGGTCGTGCAATGTGTGCAAGTCGGCCTGAATGCCGGCGCCACCGCCGGAGTCGGAACCGGCGATGGTCCAGACAACTGGGCGGGAGTCCGTCACAGGCAGCAGATCGGCGGGGCTGACAGCCCCGCTTGCGCTGCTCACGCCTCCTCCCCTGCGGCCTGTTTCAGCGCCGCCGCCTGATGATAGATCTCGCCCCCGCTCTCCTTGAAGGTTTCCGCCATGCGGGCCATGCCGCTCTCCACCTGAGCCACTACCTGCTCCTGCTGGCCGTCCATGCCGACCAGCTTGATCTCCACCGCCTCCAGCTTGGCGGCGTAGTCGCGCACATCCTGAGTGATCTTCATGGAGCAGAACTTGGGCCCGCACATGGAGCAGAAGTGGGCCACCTTGCCGGACTCCTGCGGCAGGGTCTCGTCGTGGTAGGCACGAGCGGTGTCGGGGTCGAGGGCAAGATTGAACTGATCCTCCCAGCGGAACTCGAAGCGCGCCTTGGACATGGCGTTGTCGCGGATCTGGGCGCCCGGGTGACCCTTGGCCAGATCGGCGGCGTGGGCGGCGATCTTGTAGGTAATCAGCCCCTGCTTCACATCCTCCTTGTTGGGCAGCCCCAGATGCTCCTTGGGGGTGACGTAACAGAGCATGGCGCAGCCGTACCAGCCGATGAGCGCCGCACCGATGCCGGAAGTGAAGTGATCGTAACCGGGGGCGATATCGGTGGTGAGCGGGCCCAGCGTATAGAACGGCGCCTCGTGGCAATGCTCCAGCTGCTCGGTCATGTTGCGCTCGATCATGTGCATCGGCACATGACCCGGCCCCTCGATCATCACCTGCACGTCGTACTCCCACGCGATCTTGGTGAGCTCGCCCAGGGTGCGCAGCTCGGCGAACTGGGCCTCGTCGTTGGCGTCATAGACGGAGCCCGGACGCAGACCATCGCCCAGCGACAGGGCCACGTCATAGGCGGCGCAGATCTCGCAGATTTCGCGGAAGTGCTGGTAGAGGAAGTTCTCTTTATGGTGGGAGAGACACCACTTGGCCATGATGCTGCCGCCGCGCGAAACGATGCCGGTGAGGCGCTTGGCGGTCATCGGCACGAAGCGCAGCAGGACGCCGGCATGGATGGTGAAGTAGTCCACCCCCTGCTCGGCCTGCTCCAGCAGGGTGTCGCGGAACAGCTCCCAGGTGAGGTCTTCGGCGATGCCTTTGGTCTTCTCCAGCGCCTGATAGATGGGCACGGTACCGATGGGCACCGGGCTGTTGCGCAGGATCCACTCGCGGGTCTCATGGATGTAGCGGCCGGTGGAGAGATCCATCACGGTGTCGGCGCCCCAGCGGGTCGACCAGACCAGCTTCTCCACCTCCTCCTCAATGCTGGAGGTGACCGCCGAGTTGCCGATGTTGGCGTTGATCTTCACCAGAAAATTGCGGCCGATGATCATCGGCTCCGCTTCCGGGTGGTTGATGTTGCTGGGGATGATGGCGCGACCGGCGGCCACCTCATCACGCACAAATTCGGGGGTGATGTTCTGGGGCAAACGGGCACCGAAATCGCGGCCCGGATGCTGGGTACGCAACAGTTCAGAGCGCACCCGCTCGCGCCCCATGTTCTCGCGAATGGCGATAAATTCCATCTCGGGAGTGACGATGCCAGCGCGGGCGTAGTGGAGCTGGGTGACCCGGCGACCCGGCTTGGCACGGCGCGGCTTGGGCAGATGCTCGAAGCGCAGGTGATCCAGCCCCTCGTCGGCCAGCCGCTCCTGAGTGAAGGTGGAGCTGAGCCCCGGCAGTTCGTCGGTATCATCCCGCTCCAGCACCCAGTTCTCCCGCAGGCGCGGCAAGCCGCGGCGCACGTCGATGGCGACCCCCTCCTCCCCGTAACGACCCGAGGTGTCGTAGACCGGCACCGGCTCGTTGGGTTCGAACTTGGGATCGTCTTTGGTGCCGCCGACGAAGGTGTCGGCCAGCTGGATCTCCCGCAGCGGGACACGGATATCTGCGCGGGAGCCTTCGATAAAGATGCGGCGGGAGTTGGGGTGAGCCATCCCCTTGAGGCTGTCGATAAAGGCCTGGGCGCTGGAGCGCTGCTCGCGGCGGCTGGATTTGGCGATATCAGATACGGAAGTAGACATAGCAAAACTCACATTAACTGGTTGAAGTTATGGGTGTTTGCTTGTCTGGAGTTCGAGGAGAAGATGAACTTGCGGCGGGGTGTTTATCTCGGGAGGGAGTGCGCGCGGGATGGATCTCCGCGCTGCTGTTCTGCCACTTCCCGCTCTCTGCACGCTGTGGGCAAGGCGCCCCACGTGCTGGACAACCGGACGGGACAGACTCCCTCCTGTGCGCCCTGACCCATCAAGGGTGATCCCTTCGATGAGCGGAAGAGGCTTGTTCCTCCTCCGGCGCGGTAACCCGCAAGTTACCCTTGTTCCCTTCGCAGGTTTTAACCTGATCAGGTTCCACGGATCCCGAATTAACGGTCTCAGCTTCGCGTCGTTCGACGGTCAGCACTCCGACAAGATGGCGCCAGTATAAGGGGGAAAATCTAAAGCACAAGCCGTTAACAATATGGGGTAATGGCTTGTGCTGTGGTCAGACGGGTTACTCCCCGCGCGACCAGGTGCGGATGGCGGCGATCTCCGCGGCGGGGATCTGCAGGGATTCGAGGAATTCCTGATGGGCCTGCGGCTCCATCTTCTCGAACTGGATGTGCCAGTTGCGCATCATCTCTTCGGTCATGCCTGCGGCCTGCATGATGGCAACCCAGCGAGCCTTGTCTACCATGGGGATCTCCTCGTGTGTCTGTTGGCGATAGAGGATGATGGCCCGCTGCTGACGCCTCAGCTCGGCGATCTCCTGCTCCAGTCGCAGCAGGTGACCATCGAGGCAGGAGTGGCTCTCCTGCCTCGCTGCCAGCAGGGTGCCGATCTCTTCGAGCGGCAGCCCCATGGCGCGAAAGCTGGCGATCTGCCGCCCCCGTTCCAGCTCGGCCTCGCCATAGCGGCGATAGCCGTTCTCCCCGCGCAGGGCGGGCAGCAGCAGACCGAGACGTTCGTAATAGAGCAGGGTGGTACGGCTCAGGCCCAGTTCTCTGGCCAGCCGGGTAATCGTCAACATAGGGGTTCCTTCATCCAGCAGGCAGAGGATAAACCCGCCTATCGTAGACGGGTCAACACCTCCTGCGGATTGACCACCACCATTTCGCTTAACGCCATCATGAGCGAGCAGCATCGTCGGGTAACAATCCGGAGAAGGTGCTGAAAGGGAGAACAGGCCTCCATCAGGAGGCCTGTTATTGAGGGTTATTGCACCGGAGTCACGGTGAGGGTCACATTGCCAAACCCTTCGCTGGCGAGCGTCGCCTGATCCAGCTCCAGCGCGGTGAGGGCAACCCCTTCGGCAGAGGCACTGCGCAGCTGGGCAGCCTTCGTGGAACCGCTCTGGGGCTGACCAATCTCTATGTCGCCGGCAAACTGGCTCTCGGCATAGAAGTCACCGGTCACTGCCGAGCGGATCGGGCGCAGCACGCGACCAAGGTTGCTCTGCATGGTCGACAAGCCATACTCGCTGATGGTCCAGTTCCAGTCCCACCACTTCACTTCACCCGGGATATAGCGTTTGTCCCACTGGTAACGGATGCTGCTGGCCTTGTCGCGGAACGGGCCGATGGCAAAGGTGTGTTCCCAGGTGGGGCGATTGGTCGGATGGGTATACCAGGCATTGCCACCCCAGCGCAGGAACCCCTTCATGGTCAGGTCATAGTTGACCTCGGCCTTGAACTCATAGGGGTATGAGATATTGGACTTGTAGAGAGCAACCCGCACCGGCACGCTGGAGTGTGGCGGCACCGTGGGGCGTGCCTCAACCGATACTGTCTCGGTCGTCGAGCCACCCTTCTGCTCGGCCCAGCTCTGGGTAGAAGAAATCTCGACCGAATATTCAGTGCTAGAAACCTGCGGGATCTGGAACGTCTTTTTGATGCCGACCTTCTCGCTGAGACTGTAGGTGTCGGTTTTCGACCAGTTGGTAGCCTTGTCATACTTCAGGGTCACCACCACCTGCTGGGGCAGATCCGTGTAGTTGGTCGCATTGGCAGTGATCATCTTGACCAGCTGCTTGCCACTCTCGGTGACCTGGCCGTGGGTAAAGGAGTCCGGCTCCAGGGTATAAGAGAAGTTGCTTACCTTGATGGAGCTCTTTTCTCCGCAACGATATCCGGAGCAGCCACCGTCATTATTGCCCTTAATCAACCAGCCATCGCTCAGTCTGGTGACATCCATATCTTCACCTACATAGGGGCTGTGATTGCCGCCTACCCAGGCATATCCCAAATAATGGGCCAGATAACTTACCGGCTTAATAAAGTAATCATTGTCATGCACCATTCGCCATTGCACATCAACTTCATCACCAGCAGGAATATTCCAGGCAGAGAGAGATGGAATTTCGCCAGATATTGGCGATGTGGGATAACACCATGTTTCCCCTGCCGTTCCCTGTTTTATTTCCCCGTTATATCCAGAGCCCATGATTACCCAGCGATTGGCCAGTCCGGTAATCTGCCATTGGCCCATGCGACCAACCAGGTTGCCCTTGATACTCATGGCTTCATCGCGGGTAAGAGGCCGATAGCCACTGGCGCAGACCCCTTCTCCCAGACCATACCACTTAACCTGGTCAGGGTAGACGGGTTCAGCCGCCTGAGCCTGAATAAGCATCAATGAAGATGCAAACAGCGCAAGATTGGCTGTTATTAATTTATTCATCATTTATTCCTCTTTCAGACATACGATAATTGTTATTGTTCTGAAATATCCCTTTTCATTTGACAGGCACGAACTCCAATGAACCCTGTCTGAAATAAAATAAACCACCAAAATTCATCGATGACAAACGAAATATATGTGACAAGGAAAAATAATTAGAGCGATGACTTTATTGAGAAATACATCATAAAATTGTGGCAGGCATTATTTAATGCCTGCCACAATATGGTGACCCCTTATTAAATAAGAAGATGCTGAATTACTCTTCCGGATTGATCACTTCAATTCTCCGCAATATTCCATCGGCAGAACGGACCAATACCAGTGCACTCCCTTCATGGAGATCGGCAGCCGAGCCGTTGACCCAGCGTATGTTGCGGTCGAGAGGAAAAGTGCCGAGATTTGCCAGCACCAGACGCTGGCCGTCGAAGGATTGCAGGCGATCCTCTGCCCGCTGCCACTGCCCGGATCCCGCCGGCGATCTGGCCGTCAGCAGCTCGATCCGGGTGGCCACCCCGTCGGCGACCAGCAGGGAGAGGCGATCACCCGGCCGCAGGGGCTCTGCCCAGGGTTCACCCTGTCGCCAGACCGGAGCGCTGCCCCGCTCCACCTCGGCCCCCTGAAATTGCAGATGGATGCCGTCATCGTGTTCCAGCTCCACCAGCCACAGTTCGTCGGCAATCGCCTGCGCGGCACAGAGCGGCAAACCATACAGCCACGCACACCACTTTGTTCTCTGTTCCATGTCGTTCGTCCCTGAACAAAAAGCCCATGCCGGATAAGCATGGGCTTCATTCAGGAACATTGCGAATCTGGAGCGGCGATCGGGTTACTTGTCCTCGTGGCAGCGGCTCAGGCGCATGCCGTCAAACTTGCACTCCAACTCGAGCCAGCGCCCCTCGAAGGGGGCGAGGCTGTTGTCCGAGGTGGTGTAGCCCCAGATCCGTCCGCCCTCGACCGGCCCTTCCAGATCCATCTCGTCTTTGTCATCTTCATCGAGGGCCTCGACCTTGCGCACATAGCGCACGCCGTTCTCCACCACCCCCTTCATCTCGACCCAGGTGCCGCCCAGATCATCTTCGTTGAGCCAATCCTTGAAGCGGGTCTGATCGTCGATCACGAACGGCATGCCGTTGACCATCAGCTGGCCAAGCTGCCAGGTGGTGCGGCCGGTCAGTTTGAATTCGGCAGCCTGCGCAGATCCGAGCGGCAGCAAGATCAGCAGCAGGAGAGCACAGAGAGACTTCTTCATCGTGGATCCTCGGGGTTACACTGGCGACAGGATGATGTATCCGGTGTGAAAAGAGCGTGAAGCTGCTCACCAACCAGGAGTACAAAGCATGAAGATTTTGGTAGTGGAAGACAATCCTCAGGTGGCAGAAACCATCATGGATTATCTGGAGCTGGCCGGCCACCGGCTGGACTGTGCCTATCACGGTCAGGCGGCACTGCAACTGCTGGCCGAACAGCGCTTCGACGTCATCATCATGGATGTGATGATGCCCCGTCTCGACGGGCTCAGCACGGTCGCCCGCCTGCGTGAAGAGGGGATCTCGACCCCGGTGCTGTTTCTCACTGCACGCGACAGTCTGGAAGACAAGCTGGCAGGCTTCAAGGCCGGTGGCGACGACTATCTGGTCAAGCCCTTCGCCATGGAGGAGCTGGAGGTGCGGCTGCAAGCCCTCAGCCTGCGCGGCCCCCGCGGTGACATCGGTGCCATCACCTTTGGCGAGCTGACCGTCGATGCCGCCAGCGGTCAGGCGACCCGTGCCGGCGTTCCCCTCAAGCTCGGCAAGATCCCGTTCCAGATCCTCGCGCTACTGGCTCGCCGCGCGCCGGCCATCGTCACTCGTCAGGAGGTGCTCGACACCGTCTGGGGAGAGGAGGAGCCCGACTCCGACGCCCTGCGCAGCCACATCTACGCCCTGCGCAACACCCTCGACAAACCCTTCCCCACCCCCATGCTGGAAACCCTGCACGGTCAGGGCTACCGACTGGTGAGCGCATGAGCCTGCCGAGCCTGCGCCACCGGCTCATCATGGCGCTCGGCGGAGCCGGCGTGGTGCTGCTGGTGCTGCTATCCGGCCTGATGATGGTGGCCGAGGACAAGATGGAGGAGCTCAGTCTGCGCCACTGGCTCGAGGCGGAAGTAACCCGCTACAGCGACGACTGGCTGCGCCTCGGGGCCGCGGCGGCGGCGCCCAGCCCGCGCCAGTTCTCCAGCTACTGGACCGAGTCGGGACGCCTACCCAAGTGGCTGCAACCCTACCAGACCCCCGGCTTTTTCGAGCACCAGCTGGGCAAGGAGGACAAACACTTTCTGGTGGCACGCCACCCCTCCGGCAAGGGGATGCTCTATCTGGTCTTCAACGACGATGCCGATGACTACCTCGATCCCTACGAGGACAAGCTGCATCTGGCCACCCGGCTGATCGGGCTGGCACTGCTGCTGGGCTGTCTCGGCTTCGGCATCTGGCTGGTACGCCATATCACCGGGCCGCTGCAGCGGCTGCAACACAGGGTCGCCCACCTCACCCCGGATCAGGCGGACTTCATCCCCGATGCCCCCTGGCAGGAGCTCAGGGATATCGAGCTGGCACTGCTGGCCGGCAAGCAGGAGGTGAGCGCCGTCTTTGCCCGCGAGCAGGAGTTCAGCCGCTTTGCCAGCCACGAGCTGCGCACTCCCAACATGGTGATCCAGGGCTCGGCCGCCCTGCTCGGCAAGGTGAGCGATCTGCCCGCCCCCGCCGAGCGCGCCGTCACCCGCATCCGCGCCGCCGCCGACGAGATGGCGCTGCTCACCGAGACCTTTTTGCTGCTGGGCCGCAAGGAGGAGGTCGAGCGACCGAAGCAGCAGGTGGCGCCGCTGATCCGCCAGGAGCTGGCCCGGCTCGCCCCGCTGCTGCAGCGAGAAGCACTCGATATCCGTCTGGTGCTGGACGAGGCGAGCGAGGTCGATTCCCCCCTCTCCCTGCTCGCCATCGCCCTTGGCAACCTGCTGAAAAATGCCCTGAGCTACGCCGAGGGCCATATCGATATCGAGCTGTGCGGCCCTGTGCTCACCATCAGCAACCCGACTGCGGCCGCGCCGGATCAGATCCTCGGTTACGGCTGCGGCCTCACCATCATCCAGCGCATCTGCGAGAAGCTGGGCTGGCAAATTGAGACCCGGCTGGAGGGTGGCGTATTCAGCGCAAGGCTGGCGATGATCGCTGCCGAACAGTTCCCTCTCCCTCCTGGAGAGGGTGAGGGCGCTGCGGCACCAACCAGATAGCAACAGGGCGCCCGAAGGCGCCCTGTTTTTTGGCTGATGCAAATCCGGGATCACTCCACCGGCTTGTGCTTGCGCCCGCCCTTGAGCTCGAGGAACTCGATGATCTTGCCCGCCACATCCTTGCCGGAAGCCGCCTCGACCCCCTGCAGGCCGGGAGAGGAGTTGACCTCCAGCACCAGCGGACCGCGAGCGCTGCGCAGAATATCCACTCCCGCCACATCCAGTCCCATGATCTTGGCAGCGCGCACCGCGGTAGCGCGCTCTTCCGGGGTGATCCGGATCGCCTCGGCGGTGCCGCCCCGATGCAGGTTGGAGCGAAACTCGCCCGGCTGGGCCTGACGGCGCATCGCCGCCACCACCTTGCCGTTGACCACCAGACAGCGGATGTCGGCACCGTTGGCCTCGCGAATATACTCCTGCACCAGAATGTTGTTGTTGGTCTGGATGAAGGCCTCGATCACGCTCTCGGCGGCTTTCTGGGTTTCGCACAACACCACGCCGATCCCCTGGGTACCTTCCAGCAGCTTCACCACCAGCGGCGCACCGCCCACCATGGTGATGAGGTCGGGCACGTCGTGGGTGCTGTGGGCATAACCGGTGATGGGCAGACCGATGCCGTGACGGGAGAGCAGCTGCATCGCCCGCAGCTTGTCGCGGGAGCGGCTGATGGCCACCGAGCTGTTGAGCGCCATGGTGTTCATCATCTCGAACTGGCGCAACACGGCGGTGCCGTAGGCGGTGATGCTGGCCCCGATGCGGGGGATCACCGCGTCATAGCTCTCCAGCTCCCGTCCTTCGTAGTGAATGGAGGGGTTGTGGGAGGCGATGTTCATATAACAGCGCAGGGTGTCGAGCACCTCGACCTGATGACCGCGCGCCTGTGCCACCTCGACCAGACGGCGGGTGGAGTAGTTTTTCGGCTCACGGGATAAAATGGCGATCTTCATGACAATTCCGCTAGAAGGCTATGCCTGGGCAGGATGGGGCGGGAGAGTATAAGGTGCCACAGCGCCAAGACAACGCCAATTGTTTCTCCTGACAACAAGCCAAATAACGCAGAAGCCTGCCCAATCAGCACGGCGCGGTGAAACAATAAACGGCGGCTCTACGCCCCCTCCGGAGGCTGCTCGCAAAGTCCGCCGTTTTCGCTCAAAGACCGAGCTGATTGGCTCTCTCGTTACCCCAGATTGGGGGCGAGCCAGCGCTCGGCTTCAGCCAGCGTCATCCCCTTGCGGGCGGCGTAATCCTCAACCTGATCTTGCTGGATCTGCGCCACCGCGAAGTATTTGCTCTCGGGGTGGGAGAAGTACCAGCCCGACACCGCAGCCCCCGGCCACATGGCGTAAGATTCGGTGAGCTGCATGCCGATGGCCTGCTCGACATCCAGCAGCTCCCAGAGGGTGCCCTTCTCGGTGTGCTCCGGGCAGGCCGGATAACCCGGCGCCGGACGGATGCCCCGATAGTTCTCGCGAATAAGCTCCTCGTTGCTGAGCGCTTCCTCGGGGGCATAGCCCCAGTGCACTTTGCGCACCTGCTCGTGCAGATACTCGGCAAAGGCTTCCGCCAACCGGTCACATACCGCCTGAATGAGGATGGCGTTGTAGTCGTCGTGATCCGCCTTGTAGGCCCTGGCGATAGCCTCCTCACCGATGCCGCCGGTCACCGCGAAGGCACCGATCCAGTCAGCTTTGCCACTCTCTTTCGGCGCCACATAGTCCGCCAGACAGTAGTTGGGGAAGCCCTGCTTCTCGCTCTGCTGACGCAGGTGGTGCAGCACTTTTTTCACTTCGCTGCGCGACTCGTCGCTGTAGACCTCGATGCTGTCCCCCACCGCATTGGCCGGGAACAAACCGATGATGCCGGCACAGCGCACGCTCTGATCCTTTTCCAGCTGATCCAGCATGGCGTTGGCATCGGCAAACAGCCTGGTCGCCTCCTCGCCGATAATCTCGTCTTCGAGGATGCGCGGAAACTTGCCCGCCAGCTCCCAGCTGAGGAAGAACGGCGTCCAGTCGATGTAGGGGCGCAGCACCGAGATGGGCACGTTCTCGAACTTCTGCACACCCGGCTCTCGGGGCTTGGGCGGCTCATAGCCAGCCCAGTCCAGCTGATGGCGGTTGGCACGCGCCTCCGCCAGTGTGATGGGGCGCGAGCGCGGCTGCTTGCGGGCGTGCTGCTCGCGGGCGATCTCGTACTCCTTGTCGATACGGGCGACGAAATCAGGTTTGAGATCCGGGCTGAGCAGGCTCTGCGCCACCCCGACCGCACGAGACGCGTTGGAGACATAGACCACAGGCTCCGAGTAGTTCTGCTCGATCTTCACCGCGGTATGGGCCTTGGAGGTGGTGGCGCCGCCGATCAAGAGCGGCAGCTTGAAGCCCTGGCGCTCCATCTCCTTGGCCACGTGCACCATCTCGTCCAGCGACGGGGTGATGAGACCGGAGAGACCGATCATGTCGGCCCCCACTTCCCGCGCGGTCTTGAGAATTGTCTCGCAGGGGACCATGACCCCGAGGTCGATGATCTCGAAGTTGTTGCACTGCAGCACCACCCCGACGATGTTCTTGCCGATGTCGTGCACATCCCCTTTCACGGTCGCCAGCACGATTTTGCCGTTGCTGGAACCACCCGACTTCTCCGCCTCGATATAGGGCTGCAGATAGGCCACCGCCCGCTTCATCACCCGCGCCGATTTCACCACCTGCGGCAGGAACATCTTGCCGGCGCCGAACAGATCGCCGACCACGTTCATGCCATCCATCAACGGCCCTTCGATGACGTGCAGCGGCCGCTCGGCCTGAGCACGCGCCTCCTCGGTATCCTCTTCGATGAAATCGGTGATCCCCTTGACCAGCGCATGTTCCAGCCGCTTGCCCACCGGCCAGCAGCGCCACGCCTGATCCCGAGGATCCTCGGCCTGGGCACCGGCACCGCGATACTTCTCGGCGATGGCCAGCAGCTCCTCGGTGGCGTTGTCATTGAGATTGAGCACCACCGCCTCGACCTTCTCTTTAAGCTCGGCCGGAATGTCTTCATAGATGGCGAGCTGGCCGGCGTTGACGATCCCCATGTCCATGCCGTTCTTGATGGCGTGGTAGAGGAAGACGGCGTGAATCGCTTCCCGCACCGGCTCGTTGCCACGGAATGAAAACGAGACGTTGGAGACACCGCCGGAGATCATGGCGTGGGGCAGGTTCTCCTTGATGTCCTTCACCGCATCGATGAAGTCCACCGCGTAGTTGTTGTGCTCGTCGATACCGGTCGCCACCGCGAAGATGTTGGGATCGAAGATGATGTCTTCCGGCGGGAAACCGACCTGCTCCACCAGAATGCGGTAGGCCCGCTGGCAGATCTCGAACTTGCGGGCGCGGGTGTCGGCCTGACCCGCTTCATCGAACGCCATCACGATGACGGCGGCACCGTAGCGGCGCAGCAATCTGGCCTGCTGGATGAACTTCTCCTCCCCCTCTTTCATGGAGATGGAGTTGACCACCGGCTTGCCCTGCACGCACTTGAGGCCCGCTTCCAGCACCTCCCACTTGGAGGAGTCGATCATCACCGGCACCCGGGCGATATCCGGCTCGCCGGCGATAAGGTTGAGGAAGCGCACCATGGCCGCTTCGGCGTCCAGCATCCCCTCATCCATGTTGATGTCGATGATCTGGGCGCCGTTATCCACCTGCTGCTTGGCGACGTCGAGCGCCTCGTCGTAGAGCCCCTCCTTGATCAGCCGCTTGAACTTGGCCGAACCGGTGACGTTGGTGCGCTCCCCCACGTTCACAAACATGGATTCGGGGGTGATGATCAGCGGCTCCAAACCCGACAGGCGGCAGGCCACCGGCAACTCGGGCAAAGCGCGTGGCTTGATGCCGGCAACCGCGCCAGCCATGGCACGAATATGGGCCGGAGTGGTACCGCAGCAGCCGCCAACCATGTTGAGGAAACCGCTTTGGGCCCACTCGCGGATATGCTCCGCCATCTCGGCGGCATCCAGATCGTACTCGCCAAAAGCATTGGGCAGACCGGCATTGGGGTGAGCGCTGACATGGGTCTCGCTGATGCGCGACAGCTCCTCCACATACTGCCGCAGTTCGTCCGGCCCGAGCGCACAGTTGAGACCGAACGAGATAGGTTTGACGTGGCGCAGCGAGTGGTAGAAAGCTTCGGTCGTCTGGCCGGAGAGGGTGCGGCCGGAGGCGTCGGTGATGGTGCCGGAGATCATTACCGGCAGGCTGTAGCCCAGCTCCTCGAATACCAGATCCACCGCGAAGGCGGCCGCCTTGGCGTTGAGGGTATCGAAGATGGTCTCGATCAGAATGATGTCGGCGCCACCCTCGATCAGGGCATGAGTCGATTCGGTATAGGCGGCCACCAGCTGGTCGTAAGTGACGTTGCGCTTGCCCGGATCGTTCACATCCGGCGAGATGGAGGCGGTGCGGTTGGTCGGCCCCAAGACCCCTGCCACGAAGCGCGGCTTGTGGGGCTCCTTCGTCGTCCACTCGTCCGCTACCGCGCGGGCTAGACGGGCCGCCTCGCGGTTGATCTCGGCCGAGAGATCTTCCATCTCGTAATCGGCCATGGCGATGCGGGTGGCGTTGAAGGTGTTGGTTTCGAGGATGTCGGCACCGGCGGCGCAATACTGCTCGTGGATCTCGCGAATGACGGCGGGGCGGGTCAGCACCAGCAGATCGTTGTTGCCCTTGATGTCGGTATGCCAGTCGGCAAACCGTTCACCGCGGTAGTCCGCCTCCCCGAGTTTGTAGCTCTGGATCATGGTGCCCATGGCCCCGTCGATGATCAGGATCCGCTCCTTGAGACAGGCTTCCAGCTTGTTTGTCACATCCGACTTTCTGTTCGACTTTTCATTCGCCACCGCGTGTTCCTCTTACATCCGTGCAACTGCGTAAACAGCATCCTAACAGCAAACCAGCGAATTGGAAATCTAGCCGTCTATCAGTCCAAAATCGCAGCCATATACTCATTTATAGGTAATGAGTAACATAGACCCCGAGAGTACCCTATGCCCGTCCCGCATGGGGATACGTGCTTGCTATCTATCTACGAGTAAAAAATAACTATGAGCGTCTACTACACACTCTGTTTTCTGGCAGCGTTGGCGATCTTTATTGCCTTTGCCAACCAGTATGTTGTGAAGATCCAGACCACCATCGCCATCACCGCCGGTTCCATGCTGATCTCTGCGCTGCTGGTGCTGTTCGGTAAACTGGGATGGTTCAATCTGGAGCCTCTTGCCATCAAAACTATGGAGAGCATCGACTTCCAGAATTTCCTGCTGAAGGGGATCCTGGGCTTCCTGCTGTTTGCCGGTGGTCTTGGCATCAACCTCAAGGCGCTGCGTAGCCAGAAGTGGGAGATCACCATTCTGGCCATTATTGCCACCCTGCTCTCCACCTTCATCATCGGCTACGGCTTCTGGTTCATCGCCAAGCTGCTGGGCTGGGAGCTGCCGCTGGTCTACTGCATGCTGTTCGGGGCGCTCATCTCCCCCACCGACCCCATCGCCGTACTGGCCATCGTCAAGAAGATGAAGGCGCCGCCCCAGATCGCCATCCAGATCGAAGGGGAATCCCTGTTCAACGACGGTGTCGGCCTCGTTATTTTCGCTACCGTGTTTGCCGTTGCCTTCGGCGGCGTCGAGCCCACCTTCGGCAGCGTGGCAGGCCTGTTCCTGCATGAGGCCCTCGGCGGCATCCTGTTCGGCGTCGTGCTGGGCGTCATCGCTCACGTGATGATCAGCGCCACCGACGACGGCTCGCTGGAGCTGCTGCTCACCCTCTGCATCCCGACCGCCGGCTTCGCCTTCGCCAACATGATCGGCGTCTCCGGCGCTCTGGCCATGGTGGTGACCGGCATCATGATCGGCAACTGGACTCGGAACGTGGGCTTCTCCGAGCAGAGCAGCCACCACCTGGATCACTTCTGGGAGTTGATGGATCAGTTCCTCAACGCCCTGCTGTTCCTGCTGATCGGTCTAGCGCTGGTACTGCTGGAACTCTCCTGGCATGACTGGGTACTGCTGGTCATCGCGGTGCCGCTCTGCCTCGCCGCCCGCTTCATCAGCGTCTCGGTGCCCTACATGGCCTTCCGCAAGTTCCGCACCTACAACACCTTCTCGGTACGGATCCTCACCTGGGGTGGCTTGCGCGGCGGTCTGGCCATGGCGATGGCACTGGCGCTCCCCTCCGGCGTCATGATGATCCCGAGCCACGGTGTCGACCTGCGTCAGGTGATCCTGGTGATGACCTACGCGGTGGTGATGTTCTCCATCGTGGTGCAGGGCATGACCATCACTCCGATGATCGCAGCCGCCAAACGCGCCAACGGCGACTACTGATCATCCACTGGCTGACAGATGCAAAAGGGCTCCTGCGGGAGCCCTTTTTGTTGCTGGCAAACCTGTGCCGGACAAGGCCCAGCCAAACAGCCGAAAATAATTGTTTGCTTTTTATTCATTTCGAGGAGAGAATGCGCGCCGGCTAGTTAATCAGCCCTGTTTATGTTTGCCCTGCAATGCTTCACCTCACGATGAATCCTGTCAGTACCCGCATAACCTTCTTCTGATTTACTCGCCCTGAGAACCGTTCAGGCTGTCCGCCTGCGTTGCCCGGCTCTCACGGTGCAGACCCGCTCTGCCCACTCAATTTGAACTATGCACAACCGCATATTCCTTGCACCTTGCAAGAGCAGAGGCCCGCGAACGGGCTGGGTATACCTGCGCGCACGCCAACAACACCGTTGCACGCACTCATTGACCTGACATTTGCCAACACAAGGAGCAATTACTTAATTTATATAGAGAAATACCATGATGAAAACCGTACAAACTCGTAAACCCCTGCGTCGCAGCAAACCCATCAACCTGCCCGTGCAAGAGCACGACTACGATGCGTTTCTGATCCAGTTCAGCACCCGCTTCAGCGGCGGCTTCGCCATCTCCTGTGATGGTATCGCCGGCGAGTTCTCCATCGAAGACCTCAACTGACGTTTCGCCTCGTCCAAAGAAAACCCGCCTTGCCTCCTAAAGCCCCATGATATATAAGGCCCAGTGAGAATCATCGTCCTATCTTGTGATGGGTTGTGATATCAGTTAGGGATACATATGTGGGGTTTTTTATGGGGTTTAGTGGGGTTTTGAAATGGCACTAGGGATCACCTCGCTCAGAAAAATGCTTGGCACCAAGCATGATGGCTCCAAGCCAATCCGGAAGGTTGACCGCGGAGATGGGTTAAATGCGTTCTGGCATCCGAGCGGAAAGGTAAGCTTTGTCTTTCGCTATCGCTTCGATGGCAAAAATCTGGAAGTCACCCTGGGGAAGTTCACCAACAACAACGCAGGGATCGACCTTGAAGAAGCTCGTCGAAAGACAGAACAGTGCAAAGGATGGTTAGCCGCTGGCCACAATCCAGCACTGATGCTCAAACTGGCCAAAGAAGAACGGCTAAAACCAGTGACGGTAAAAGATGCGATTTGTTACTGGCTTGATAACTACGCAGCCCAGAACAGGAAGAACTCCCCAAAAATCAGGCAACTGTTCCAAAAGTGGCTCTTTCCCAAGATAGGCGATCTCCCCCTAGTCGATTGTGAAGCCAGACACTGGCTGGTGGTCTTTGATGCATGCAACAAGCAGGCGCCTGTTTCTGCTGGCATGCTCTTCCAGATCTCAAAACAAGCACTGAAGTATTGCCGTGTTCGGCGCTACGCATTCTCCGACGCACTCAATGACCTGACCATTGCGGATGTAGGTAAACGAGGTGGGAAAAAGGATCGTGTTCTAAGCCTCACGGAAATCCACACTCTCATGGAGTGGATAAAAAGCCCCTCCTCCAACTCCTACTATCGTGCACTATCGCTCTTGCTACTGACTTTTGGCGCGAGAACGGGAGAAGTACGGGAATCTCATATCACGGAGTGGGACTTGTCCGCTGGGACATGGACTGTTCCAATCGAACACTCAAAAACAAATCACAAGATTGTTCGCGCCATACCAGAACAGATCAAACCAGTGATAGCCGAACTAATCGCTCAAGCGAAACAGAACAAAACCAACTATCTCCTCGGCTCGCTGAAGAAACTGAATACTGTGTCTACCTATGGCCATAAATTATCCGTGCGGCTTGGTCACACCCCCTTTTGGACCTTTCACGACCTGCGACGCTCTCTAGCCACCCATCTCACTGCAGCAGGTATTGCGCCCCATGTTATCGAGATCATCTCGGGCCATAGCCTTAAAGGTGTAATGAGCCACTACATCCATGATCATCGCCTGTCAGAACAGAAAGTTGCGCTGGAACTATGGCAGTCAATGATCTGGGATTGCCCCACCTGCGATAATGTCACCCCCCTTCGCCATGCAGGTAGACAATAATCAACTGTATGTAAATCCAACAACTTTTTATCGCACTATTTATATTCAAGGGCTCATCCATGGCGACAAGAAAAGAACGAACCCGCCACTCCCCAACTTGGTTCAAACTAGATTCATACGCGGTTTTACTGGAAGTAACGAACAACCAACTATGTGAAGAAGCCTTTTACAGAGCCTATAAGTTGACGCATTTTTGCGATCTATCAAACCTGATTACACGACTAGCCTCTGGTCAGATTTGTTTGTTTCATGAACCACGAAACCGTGTTTTAGAGGCACAATCCGATGCTCAATTGCCACCGTCTCAATCCATTCGGCCCATCTCGATTATGGAGTTGGACAACATACATCAACTGATAGAAAAGCAGTTTCCTGCAACAATTCAGGACGAAAAAGATAGGTTTGCTAACGGGGAGCCAGCTTTGGTTAACCTGCATGCCAGTGTCGCGGCTGCAATGCCACATCATGTAACACAAGTGCTGAATAACATTGATCTCAGCGCTGCAGATGAGGATATTCTTGCCGACCTGAAGGCATTACTCCCTATATGGCGGGAACAACTTGGTTATCCAAAGCCAAATCAATCTAAGCGCAACAGCATCATCAAGAACATCATTGAACAAAACATCATTCCAATGCTGGATTTGATGCTCTGGGCTCGCCATAAAGGCTTCCAATACACGGATGAGCAATTAGCTGACATCCTGTACCCCAGCCACCTGGGCAATCCAGACAATCCAATAACAGCCAAGCACATCAGTGATACTCGGCGGCCAAATGCACTTAAATTTGCCGAACATGACTATCAAGATGCCATCAGAAGATGGTGTGATCAGGGACATGGAACTAAGATTGTCAAACATGAATTTAGTTAAAACAGTAAGTTACAAATACTCTGCTCGCTTTTGAACCAACTTCCCGAAATTTTATCTGTCTGTTTTTCGGAGGTGTAAAAAATCCGTCTCGCTAACATTGCCTCTATCAAATCAAACGAGACGAGGTGAGCAATGATTTCTCAAAAAATCCTATCCATTACAGCAGTTTGTGAACTTGTAGGACGCAATCGTCGAACCCTGTGGGCATGGGTTCGCGATGGCGTATTTCCTGAACCGATTAAGGTTCACGGTAAAACCGTAGGGTGGCCTGAATCGGTTTACCAGAAATGGGTAGCAGAGCTGATGGAGGGGCAATAATGGCTAGAGCTCCGTTTAGCTATCGCAGTTTAGCCGCTGCAGATAGCGGCGCGCTGCAACCAATACTCAAGCATAAAGACCTGCAACGAGTGCTGGGATGCTCAAGAACCACGATCTATCGCTGGCTAGAATTATCCAAACTACCCGCGCCGCTTAAGCATAACAACGGGCGGATCATGGGATGGACCAGGCAGCAGATTGAAGCTTGGTTAACGGCACACTGAAGCAACAATAGGAGGCAATCGCCTCCTTTATTTGGCACTTAATGTAACAAACTGGAACATTGAAGCCGTTTTTTCTGAATCAGAAACCGCCACATAAAAACCGACCGACCATAAATGACGGGGGGTAGCTGTCTGCGGTGATCACCTGAACCGCTAAATAACTGATCCTAATAGTGCTACACCTTTGCTGTGCCATAGCCATTCCCCGGGAAAGGAGACACGGTATCCATGAAGTGTTTCACTCGAGCCAGCAGGTTGGCCATCCCTCTGCATTGATGATTGCGCGTGATGGTTTCATGCAACTTGTGCCACAGCCGTTCTATGTAATTAACCCAAGGACTGTAAACTGGCTGGAATACCAGGCAGAACTTAGGGTTTTTCTTCAACTATCGCTCGGTCTGTTTGCTTTTGTGAATGATGTAGTTATCGAGGATCAGCGTGATGGTTTTGGCTCGTCGGTAGTGGTGACGTAGCTTTTCCAGCATGGCGATAAACAAGGATGAGTTTTTCTTTATCCCACTGACGTAAAGCACTCTTCCGTTGCCTGCATGGAGAACGCCTGCCAGGTAATGTTTGGCGTTCTGTCCCGGTGTGACAACCCGCTTTTGCTGCGCTCTGAACATCCAGTCGGCCCCTAATTTGGGATTGAGGTCTATATCGACTTCATCCTCATAAAACACCGGATTATCGCCATCACAGCGGGCCAGCGCAGCGTCGATATCCGCCATTTTCTCCTGATAGGCTGGGTCTTTTATCCGCAAGGTCGGCACGGGCCTTCGCCAGACAATGCCCATACGCGGTAACCATCGACGGAGCGTGGAGGCTGCCATATTGAGGCCTGTTAACCGATTGATTTTGATAGCCAATAGTTCGGTACACCAGCGGCTGCGCTGATAACCAAAATCTTGCGGAGAAAACTGCATGAGCAGCACCAGTAAAGTGACAATCTTGGCAACAGGTAAGACTGGGGCACGGCCAGCCGGTAAGGCTTCTAGCGCATCTATGCCTTCATCTCGATACCATCGAAGCCAACGGCCGATGGTCGAGCGAGCAGCGCCGGTAAGGTGATGAACATCAGTGACCGTGCAACTGCATATTCCCACGCATGGCGATCGCTCAATAACATTCATGCGATCACGTAATAACATCC
>NZ_CAWMDN010000089.1:0-215 GCF_963866575.1 Aeromonas sp. L_1B5_3 | reverse complement strand
TCCCTGAACCGACGATGGCGATCTTTTTCTTCATGAATGGCTTCCTTTCGATACGAGTGCGCGGCCGAGGCGCAGCCAGAGCCCCACCGGCAGCGCACCAAGCAGGCGCAGCAACCAGATGAAACGGCGGGGAAAGTGGATCTGGTGACGACCGGCGGTCAGCCCGTCCATGATGACGCGGGAGGCCTGCTCCACCGTCACCAGACAGGGCATGG
>NZ_CAWMDN010000088.1:0-932 GCF_963866575.1 Aeromonas sp. L_1B5_3 | reverse complement strand
CTAACTTTGCAACAGTGCCAGCATGGCGACGGAGGCTCTGTTGCAAAGATTGGCGGCAGTCAGAGGTAGGCTGTCGCTCTGCGCCGATCAGGCGGCTGCTGCGAAATGGTGGTTGAGCATGCCCATGGCCTCCGTCAGCGCCGAGGGCCCAATGCCAAAAGCTCTCTCCACAAGGCGCACCTCGCCCCTGATGCCGGGCTGCAGGCACCAGGGGCGAGCCTGTCCTTTGCGCAGGGCTCGCATGACTTCGAATCCCTTGATCGTGGCATAGGCCGTGGGGATCGATTTGAAACCGCGCACCGGCTTGATCAGTATCTTGAGCTTTCCGTGATCGGCCTCGATCACGTTATTGAGATACTTCACCTGCCGGTGGGCCGTCTCCCGGTCCAGCTTTCCTTCGCGCTTCAATTCGGTGATCGCTGCACCATAGCTCGGCGCTTTGTCGGTATTGAGCGTGGCAGGCTTTTCCCAGTGCTTCAGGCCTCGCAGGGCCTTGCCCAGGAACCGCTTCGCTGCCTTGGCGCTGCGGGTCGGCGACAGGTAGAAATCGATCGTGTCGCCCCGCTTGTCGACTGCCCGGTACAGGTAGGTCCACTTGCCCCGCACCTTGACGTAGGTTTCATCCAGGCGCCAGCTCGGATCAAAGCCACGCCGCCAGAACCAGCGCAGCCGCTTCTCCATCTCCGGGGCGTAGCACTGGACCCAGCGATAGATCGTCGTATGGTCGACCGAAATGCCGCGTTCCGCCAGCATTTCCTCAAGGTCGCGATAGCTGATCGGATAGCGACAATACCAGCGCACCGCCCACAGGATCACATCACCCTGGAAATGGCGCCACTTGAAATCCGTCATCGTTCCGTCCGTCCAATCTCCGCCAAGCATGCTCAAGCTTCACGATTTTTGCAACAGAGCCCACACGAGTATTGAGCATA
>NZ_CAWMDN010000087.1:0-282 GCF_963866575.1 Aeromonas sp. L_1B5_3 | reverse complement strand
GCAGATCCTCTCGAGCCGTTCCTTTGGTGAGCGCGTGACTGACCGTGGAGAAATGGCCCAAGCGTTGTCAGGCTTTATGGCTCGCGCAGCCGAGAAGTTGCGGGCCGAGGGGATGTGTTGCCAACGGGTGCACCTGTTCGTGCGAACCAGCCCCTTTGACGAACGAGCTCCTTACTACAGTGAGCAGGCTGGCGTCCGACTGGTCTGCCCTAGCGATGATACCCGGTTGCTGCTGCAGCAAGTGAACGTGCTGCTACCGCAGATTTGGCGCGACGGTTACCG
>NZ_CAWMDN010000086.1:0-402 GCF_963866575.1 Aeromonas sp. L_1B5_3 | reverse complement strand
AGAAGGTTGCTGCAGGGTGGGCCACGCAGTGGGTGTTGAGGTCCAACTTCCCTTCCAGATAGTCGCTGGCTGGGCTGGGAAAGCCACAAGAGGCGCGGTGCAAGAACAGCGGGATGGTCACCTCGGCGGGTGATGGGTCTGGGGTTAACAGCTTCATGGTAATAACGCCTGTGTTTATATACAGGCATTATAGCGCGCCACCTTTGAACCAGCGCAAGTCCCGCATGCCACTGATGGCGTACCATGGCGCCAACAAATAACAAAGAGATCAGTATGAGTCACAATCTGTGTGCCCTACCGAAAGAGCAGCAAGAACGGGTCGAGGTCGAGAAGGCTGCCGCATATGCCGTATGGAAAGAGCGCAACGGTCACTTGGCCAGCGCAGAAAGCGAAGCAAGCCAG
>NZ_CAWMDN010000085.1:0-326 GCF_963866575.1 Aeromonas sp. L_1B5_3 | reverse complement strand
GGGAAAGCCACAAGAGGCGCGATGCAAGAACAGCGGGATGGTCACTTCGGCGGGTGATAGGTCTGGGGTTAACAGCTTCATGGCAACAACACCTGTATTTATATACAGCCATTATAGCGCACCACCTTTGAACCAGCGCAAGTCCCGCATGCCACAGATGGCGTACCATGGCGCCAATAGATAACAAAGAAGTCAGTATGAGTCACAATCTGTGTGCCCTACCGAAAGAGCAGCAAGAACGGGTCGAGGTCGAGAAGGCCGCCGCGTATGCGGTATGGAAGGAGCGCAACGGTTACTTGGCCAGCGTAGAAAGCGAAGCAAGCCAG
>NZ_CAWMDN010000084.1:0-213 GCF_963866575.1 Aeromonas sp. L_1B5_3 | reverse complement strand
CTTGTGGCCGAGCCAGGCGTGGTTGATCACCAGCTCGGTGACTCTGGCTGCTTTGAGCTTTTCGATATGGTGGACGATGAGCGGCTTGCCCCCGACAGCCAACAACGGCTTGGGCAGCAGGTCAGTCAGCGGGCGCATCCGCTCGCCACGGCCAGCGGCCAGGATCATCGCCTTCATGGTTTCACCCCGGCGTTGGCGATCCCCGGCAATACC
>NZ_CAWMDN010000083.1:0-275 GCF_963866575.1 Aeromonas sp. L_1B5_3 | reverse complement strand
TCTCGGGTATGCAGGGATTTTTTGATCTCTTTACGACGACCACAGGGGAGCGTGGTGACTTTCCGGTAATACCAGATGCCGTGGGGACTGAGCCAGAGATTCATCGATGAGCACCTCGTCGTCCACACAAAGTGGATGACCAAGGGCTTTAGGAAGCTAACTTATTGAATTGCAGAAACAAGTGGTGGCCCTACCAGCCACATCCCGGCACTCGAGTCCCCCGCCTTGGCTGCTACCTTCCGGTCCTGACCAGGTCGACGGGTTATCAATGCGAG
>NZ_CAWMDN010000082.1:0-309 GCF_963866575.1 Aeromonas sp. L_1B5_3 | reverse complement strand
GCATATTCCGGTCGAAAATGAACACCTATTCCGGTTTAAAATGAACGCTGATTCCGGCTTGCGTGTACACCGATTCCGGACACCTCAGTGCACGTACTCTGATGTCAGATGAACCGTCCTGTTCCAACGTCTTGGATCCACAACTGCCGCGCTGCGCTTGGCTGCTGGCTTGTTCAGTGAGTCGAAAAGATGCCTCCCCTCAAAGCTCAGCTTCTGCTCGAAGAATCCCTGTCCGCATACTTTCCGGAAATGGTGTTCACAGATTCCGGAATCACTGTTCAACTTCACCGGAATACGCACGTGATGAGC
>NZ_CAWMDN010000081.1:0-1784 GCF_963866575.1 Aeromonas sp. L_1B5_3 | reverse complement strand
GTCCCGGTGAACGGTTACGGGGCCGAGAAGGCACCCGAGCTTGAGCTGGCACAGCTGACCCAGCGCTACGTGGGCTGGTTCCGCGGCACCGTCAACGGCGGCATGCAGATGGCCGAATGGGTCGGTGACTCCGGCGAGAACGTCATCGAGGGTGCCGGCAGCGACACCGACGAAGATGGCGTCCCGCAAGTGACCGCCGCTGGTGGCAAGCACGGCACCGCCATGGTGATGGCCACCAAGGCGCTGATCACCGAAAAATAATCAGCCACTCGCTGAATAGAAAAAGGGAGCCATATCGGCTCCCTTTTTAGTTGTGACGTCTGACGTTGGCAATGGTGTCACCCCAGCTTGGCCAGCATCGGCTTGGTCACCAGCACGATGCCCTGCTCGGAGCGGTAGAAGCGGCGGCTATCCTCGTCTGCATTCTCCCCCACCACCAGGCCGTCTGGCAGCTTGCACCCCTTGTCCACCACCACCCGGCGCAAGCGGCAACCAGCCCCGATCTCGACCCCGGGGAAGATCACCGCCTGATCCAGGGTACAGAAGGAGTGCACCCGCACGTTGGTGAACAACACCGAGTTGAGCACGAAGGAGCCGCTCACGATGGAGCCCCCCGCGAACATGGAGTTGATGGTCATGCCGTGCTGCCCGTTTCTGTCCTGCACGAACTTGGCCGGGGGCGACATGTTCTGGCTGGTCCAGATGGGCCAGTTCTCGTCATAGATGTCGAGCTCGGGCACCACGGAGGCAAGGTCCATGTTCGCCTCCCAGAACGAATCCAGGGTCCCCACGTCACGCCAGTAGGGTTTTTGCCCCTCCTTGGCCCCGACACAGGACATGTTGAACGGGTGGGCAAAGGCCTTGCCCTCCCCCACGATGCGCGGGATCACGTCCATGCCGAAGTCGTGCTTGGACTCCAGGTTGTGGATGTCCTCCTCCAGCAGCTGATAGAGATATTCCGCCTCGAAGATGTAGATCCCCATGGAAGCCAGGGAGACCTGGTCATTGCCCGGCATGGCGGGCGGGTTGGCCGGTTTCTCGACGAAGGCGCGGATTTTGCGCTGCTCGTCGATGTCCATCACCCCGAAGGCGGACGCCTCCGCACGCGGCACCTCGATGCAGGCCACCGTCACCTTGGCGCCGAGGCGCACGTGATCGAGCAGCATAGCGGCATAGTCCATCTTGTAGATGTGATCCCCCGCCAGCACCACTATGTATTTGGGGCCGTAGTCGCGAATGATGTCGACGTTCTGGTAGATGGCATCGGCGGTGCCGCGATACCAGTGCACCTCGTCCACCCGTTGCTGGGCAGGCAGCAGATCGATGAACTCGTTCATCTGATAGCGCAGGAAGGACCAGCCCGATTGCAGGTGGCGCAGCAGGCTGTGGGACTTGTACTGGGTGACCACACCCACCCGGCGAATGCCGGAGTTGATGCAGTTGGAGAGCACGAAATCGATGATGCGGAACTTGCCGCCGAAATGGACGGCGGGCTTGGCGCGGTTGTCGGTCAACTGCTTCAGGCGACTACCACGTCCCCCTGCGAGCACCAAGGCCATACTCTGATTCAATAGTTGCCGTGCTTTGGCTGTGTCTACGGGTTCTTGCAACATATTTACCTCTGCTCTGTTGGGGCTGTTTTCAACCCATCTTCGCTTTTTTCACAAACTATGAAAGTGTTTTCACTCACATTTAGTTGCTTTCCGCCGGTCCTTTTCACGGAGTTGCGTGAGTACTCATGCTTTGTGCCGGCGGCTTGGTTAGAATTTCGTAACTGTTCACCC
>NZ_CAWMDN010000080.1:0-1115 GCF_963866575.1 Aeromonas sp. L_1B5_3 | reverse complement strand
AGCCATGGCTATGTCTATATCTGTATTTACCCTGCGGCGAGCATGGACGCCAATCCTGACCGCAAGGCGTGACCACACATCCGCTTGTGGTAACATTTTTAAACCTACTCGTCCGTGATAAGTGGGTGGGTCTTGGGGAAGGCCAATTCATGGCCTTCCCTTTTTTTGGTGACGCTGTTTTTTTTTGAGGTTGCTCCCAGTGACTTCGATACCAACTGGCCCCAAGCAGGTCGCTGTGACAAGATAAGCCCCTGTTTTATCTCGATCTGGTTGCCCGATGAAAGAAACCCTGCCCAGCTATGAAGCCATGATGCCTGCCGTGCTCAAGGTATTGGCCGATGGTGTCGCCCGCTCTCTACGTGAGGTATTCGAGCGGGTTTGCCAGCACTACGCCTTTACTCCGGAGCAGTTGGCTGACACCTTGCCCAGTGGTCGCCAAACCACGCTGCGCAGCCGGGTTGGCTGGGCCAAGACCTATCTGGTCAAGGCAGGACTCATCGAGCAACCCAAGCGGGGCATTTGCCTTATCACCGAACGGGGTAAGGCGGCGCTAGTCTCGGGACATACTATCGACAACCGCTATCTGGCCCAATTCAACGAGTTCGTGGCGTTTACCCTGGCCTCCAGTGAGAGCGCAGGCAATACGCAACAAGCCATGGCGATCCCGACAGACACGCCAACACCAGAGCAGGCCAGCACCCCTCAAGAGCAGATTGAGCAGGCACTATCTGCCATCAATCGCTCCCTTGCCGATGACCTGCTTGCCGAGATCTTGGGCCTTTCCCCTCGTTTCTTTGAACAGCTGGTGGTCGATCTGATGGTGGCCATGGGCTATGGCGGCAGCCAGCAGGATGCCGCCCGCACCACCCGTTACCAAAGCGATGGCGGCATCGATGGCATCATCAAGGAAGACCGGTTGGGCTCGACTCCATCTACCTGCAGGCAAAGCGCTACACCGACAAAACCGTGGGGCGTCCCGAGATCCAGTCCTTCGCGGGGGCGCTGGATCTGCACAAGGCCCGCAAGGGGGTCTTTATCACCACCTCCAGCTTTAGCCGTGAGGCGCAGGAGTATGTCGGACTGATTGAGAAGCGCATCGTGCTGATCGACGGTGC